>CBDCMW010000001.1:0-17207 GCA_965219165.1 Candidatus Aldehydirespirator sp.
GGCGAGGATCCAGCACACTGCCGATGCCTTCCACCCGGTGGTGGACCTCCACGCCGTCACGGTGCCCCAAGAGCCCGGGGAGCTGGGGAAGGCCACCCTTCGGATGTCGCAGATGCTCATGGCCGGTGGCCTCGACCCCGAGGTGTGCACGATCTTCGTGCAGAGCCACGTTCGCGAGCACACCGAGTGCGCCTGGCTGCTGGAGTGCACGGTGTCGTTCGGGGAGCTCAGCCGGATGACCCAGTTCAAGGACAAATCACATCAGCAGGAGTTCATCTCCGCCGGCCTGTTCACGTACCCGGCGCTGCAAGCGGCCGACATCTTGCTCTACGACGCCGACGAGGTCCCGGTCGGCGCCGACCAGCGCCAGCACATCGAGCTCACCCGCGACATCGCCGAGCGCTTCAACTCCCGCTACGGACCCACCTTCAAGCCGCCCGCGGCGGTTGTCCCCGCGGCCGGAGCCCGGGTGATGGACCTGCAGAACCCCACCAACAAGATGTCCAAGTCGCTGGATTCGCCCCGCGGCACGGTGGACCTGCTGGACGACCCGTCGGCCGTCGTCCGCAAGATCAAGGCCGCCGTCACCGACAGCGACGCCGAGGTCCGATACGACGTCCAGGCCAAGCCAGGGGTGTCGAACCTGCTGTCCATCCTGGCCGCCGCCACCGGCCGGGCACCCGAGGCAGTTGCCGAGGACTACTCGATGTACGGGCCGCTCAAGGCGGACACGGCCGACGCGGTGGTCGAACTGCTGCGACCCATCCAGACCCGCTTCGCCGAGCTCGAGGCCGACCCGGCGGAGACGTCCCGGCTGTTGCGGATCGGCGCCGACAAGGCCCAGGCCATCGCGGCCGTCACCCTGGACCGGGCCCGCACCAATATCGGCCTGCTGGTCCCTTAGTTGGCGGCAACGGCCCGGGGGTGGGCGGCCCGGTAGACCGCCCTCAGGCGCTCTGTCGACACCCTGGTGTAGATCTGGGTGGTGGAGATGGAGGCGTGGCCGAGCATCTCCTGCACGAAGCGTATGTCGGCGCCGCCGTCGAGCATGTGGGTGGCACAGGAGTGGCGCAGCACATGGGGCGTCAGCAGAGACCCGATGCCGGCCGCGTCGCCGTGGCGGCGCACCACCAGCCACAGCCCCTGGCGGCTGAGGCGCCCGCCCCGCTGATTGAGGAACACCGCCTCGGCGTCGCCCCGGCGGGCCCAGCGGTCCGGCTCCAGCGCGCCCCGGCCCTCCGGCGCCAGCCAGCGTTGCAGGGCCTCTGCGGCGCATCGGCCCAGCGGGACGATCCGCTCCCTGGCTCCCTTGCCGGTCACCCGCACCAGACCGTCGTGGAGGTCGACGTCGGGGAGCGACAGCGACCCCGCCTCCGAGATCCGGCAGCCTGTGCCGTAGAGCAGCTCCAGTACGGCCCGGTCGCGGCGGGCCGCCGGGTCGTCACCGACGACCGCATCCATCAGCGAGACGATCTGAGCGACCGACAGGGCCTTGGGAAGGCCCCGGGGCAGGCTCGGGATCTCCACGTCCGCGGTCGGGTCGTCGGCTCGGTGACCCTCGGCGACGAGGAACCGGTGGAGCCCCCGCACCGATACGAGCATCCGGGTTACGGAGGCCGCGGCCAGGCCCTCGCTCTGCAGGGCGCGGATGAAGGCGACCACGTCGGCGTCCCCAACGTCGTCGAGGCTGCGCCCTCTGGCGGCGAGATGGCTCCGATAGCGCAGCAAGTCTCGCCGGTAGGCCTCGATTGTCCGAACAGACCGGCCCCGCTCCACCGCGAGCCAGGCCAGGAACTCCTCGGCCCTCGCATCCAGGCTGGTCTCGGCCTCCGGCGACGGCGCGACCGGCAAGGCCACTGCATTCACCGTCCCAGCCGGCGCCGCGCCAGCAGCAGGCCGACGCGCGTCACGCGCTCACCGTCCCAGCCGGCGCCGGGCCAGCAGCAGGCCGATGATGGTCTTCGCGTCGCGGATCTCGCCCCGGTCGATCATCGCCGTGGCCTCGGCCAAGCTGACGCGCTCGATCGCCATCCACTCCTCCTCGGCCCCGTCGGGCTGGCGGGGAACGGGACGCAGCCCGGTGGCCAGGAACACGTGGGACAGCTCGTCACAGAAGCCCGGCGAGTTGAAGAACGTACCCAGCTCCTCCAGCGACTCGCAGGCCAGACCGGCCTCCTCGGCCAGCTCTCGTCGGGCTGTGCCCGCAGGATCCTCTCCGTCGACGTCGCGGGTCCCGGCCGGGATCTCGAGCAGTTCGTCCTCCACCGGCGTGCGGTACTGCCGCAACAGCACGACCTCGTCGCCGTCCACCGCCACCACCGCCACCGCGCCGCGGTGGTGCACCACCTCTCTCGTCATGCGTCCGCCGCCGGGCGTGGCAAAGACGCTCTCGGTCAGTCGCACGACCCGGCCGGCGTGGATCTCGCGCTCGCTGACCTTGCGGAAGCCTTCGCCTGCGGAGGCCCCGCCCGGTCGGTCTTGAGCGGCGGCCGACTCCTCGGACACAGACGTCACGCCTGAGCCGAAGGCTCCGCGGCGTAGTCGCTCATTTCGGGCAGGCGCGGATTGCGGCCCGTGGCCCGCTTCAGCGCGGCGGCCACCAGCCCGCTGAACAGGGGCGCAGGCCGGTTGGGACGGCTCTTGAACTCTGGGTGGGCCTGGGTGCCCACCCAGAAGGGATGGCCGTCCAGCTCAATGAACTCCACCAGCCTCCCGTCGGGCGACTCGCCGCTGAGCACCACGGCGGACGCCTCGAAGCGGGTCCGGTAACGGGGATTGAACTCGTAGCGGTGGCGGTGCCGCTCCGACACCACCTCCTCGCCGTACGCCCGGGCCACCTGCGAGCCGGGCAGCAACTGGGCCACGTACGCACCGAGCCGCATGGTGCCGCCGTAGTTGGTGACGCCGCGCTGGCTGTCCATGAGGTCGATGACCGGGTGCGGGGTAAGCGCATCGAACTCGGTGGAGTTGGCGTCGACGAGCCCCAGGGCGTTGCGGGCGTACTCGATGGTCATCACCTGCATGCCCAGGCACAGTCCGAGGCACGGGATCAGGTTCTCGCGGGCGTAGCCCGCGGCGGCGATCTTGCCCTCGATGCCGCGCTCGCCGAAGCCGCCGGGGATCACGATGCCGTCGAGGTCGCGCAGGCGCCCGGCGACCAGCAGCCCCTCCACCTCCTCGGCCTGCACCCACTCGATGTCGATGACGGCGCCGTGATGGATGGCGCCGTGGTTGAGGGCCTCGATCACCGACAGGTAGGCGTCGGGCAGGCTCACATACTTGCCGATGAGGCCGATCCGCACCGGCACCGTCGCCTGGCGGATGCGACCCACGAGAGCCTCCCACTCGACCAGGTGCACGGGCCGAGCGTCCAGTCCGAGCTGCCTGCACACCACCTCGTCGAGACCCTCATCCTGCAGGATCAGGGGAATCTCGTAGAGGCTGGTCGCGTCGGGGCACGTGATCACCGCCTGAGGCGACACATCGCACAGGTTCGAGATCTTCAACTCGAGGTCCTTGGTGAGAGGGGTCTCGCACCGGCACACGATCGCGTCGGGCTGCACGCCCCGCGAGCGCAGATCGGTGACGGAATGCTGGGTGGGCTTGGTCTTCTGCTCGCCGGAGGGTCCGATGAACGGGACCAGCGTGACGTGCACGAAGCACACGTTCTCGCGGCCCACGTCGAGGCGGAACTGCCGGATGGCCTCGAGGAACGGGAGGATCTCGATGTCGCCGACGGTGCCGCCTACCTCGGTGATGATCACATCGACATCGTCGCTCGCCAGCCGGGCGATGCGGCGCTTGATCTCGTCGGTCACGTGGGGGATGACCTGCACCGTGCGACCGAGGTAGTCGCCGCGGCGCTCCGCGGCGATCACCTCCGAGTAGATCGACCCTGTGGTTCCATTGGACGCGCGGGTGAGGCTCTCGTCGATGAAGCGCTCATAGTGTCCCAAGTCGAGGTCCGTCTCGCCGCCGTCGTCGGTGACAAACACCTCGCCATGCTCGAACGGGTTCATGGTGCCGGGATCGACGTTGAGGTAGGGGTCGAGCTTGAGCATCGTCACGCGCAGCCCCCGGGCCTTCAGCAGGCGACCCAGTGAGGCCCCGGTCAGCCCTTTGCCCAATCCGCTCACCACTCCGCCGGTGACGAAGACGTGCTTTGTCATCGGGATCCCATCCTACCCCAGCACGAGCAGCGCCCCGCGGACCTCACCGGAGCCCTCACCGAAGGTGGCGCGACGACGCTGCTTCCAGCAGCTCCTCCGCGTGCTGGAGGGCCGACGCGGACTGGGGCGATCCAGAGAGCATCCTCGAGAGCTCGACCAGCCGGTCCTCTCCGACCAGGGTCCGCCGCTTCACCACTGCGGACCCGGAGACCTCGGCCTTCTCGAGCGCAACATGATGGTCGGCGTGGGCCGCCACCTGCGGGAGATGGGTCACCACGATCACCTGATGGGTGGTGGCCAGCTCGGCCAGGCTGCATCCGACGGCTTGCGCGGCGGCTCCGCCGACGCCCGCGTCGACCTCGTCGAAGACCAGCGTCTCCGGTCCGGCGGTCAGCACCAGCCTCAGCGCGAGCATGGTCCGGGCCAACTCCCCGCCGCTGGCCACCCGGCTAAGGGGCAAAGGCTCGTGGCCGACATTGGCCGCCAGCCGGAACGAGACCTGCTCTCCGGCATCGCCACCGACGGCGACCTCGAGGCGGGCGCCACCCATGGCCAGCTCGGCCAGGTGCGCCTCGACCGCGGCGGCCAGCCGGGGCGCGGCCTCGGATCGCTCGCCCAGCACGCGCGCCCGCTCGGCCGCGAGGCGCTCCAACACCTCAGATCTGCGCCTCTCCAACGACGCGGCCCGATCCTCGTATCCCTCCAGCTCGGCGAGACGTTCCGCAGCCTCGGAGCGGAAGTCCAGCACCTCGCCCAGAGTCGAGCCGTATTTGCGACGAAGCCCGGCCAGCACATGCCGCCGCTCGCGCAGCGCGGCCAGGGCGGCGGGATCGTCGTCGATCGCCTCCAGGCAGACCCTGGCTTCGGCCGCGATGTCGGCGACCGCGGCAAACGCGTCAGCGATGCGTCCGACCAGCTCGACGAACGGCTCCCGCCCGGCTAGATCCGCCTGGGCACGGCCCAACCCCTCCGACACCGCGCCGTCGGCACCGAGCAGCCCGACCACCCGTGCGGCGGCCTCCCGGTGCGCGGCTGCGTCGGCCAGCACCGACTCGTGGTGGTCGAGGCGCTCGTCTTCGCCGGGATCGGAGATGGCGGCCCCGTCGATCTCAGCGAGATGATGGCGCAGCAGGTCAATCTGGCGGAAGCGAGCCCGGGAGTCGCCGCCGAGTTCGGCGAGGCCGGCATCGATGGCGCGGAGATCGTCGATCAGCTTCTCCAACAAGTGGGTGTCGACGTTGCCGAAGTGGTCGAGGGCAGCCCGCTGAACACCGACCCGCAACAGCGACTGGTGGGCGTGCTGGCCATGCAGGTCGATGAGCCCGCGGCCCAACTCGCCGAGGGCACTGACAGTGGCCAGGTGCCCGTCGATGTAAGCCCGGGACCGGCCGTCGGCGGGAATGACACGGCGAACCACCACCTCGTCGTCACCGGCGACGAACCGGCCCTCGATCTCGGCCTCCTGCGCTCCGGGCCGCACCAGCGCCGCGTCGGCCCGGCCTCCGGTCAGCAAGTCGATGGCCCCGACCACCAGCGTCTTGCCCGCGCCGGTCTCACCGGTGACGGCAGTCATGCCGCCGTCCAGGACAAGCGACAGCTCACCGATCACGCCAAGGTTGCGAACCGCCAGTTCGGTCAGCACAAGTCCCTCACCCCAGTGAGCGAAGTCCCGGCTACCACAAGTC
Source organism: Candidatus Aldehydirespirator sp. (assembly GCA_965219165.1). Lineage (GTDB taxonomy): Bacteria > Actinomycetota > Acidimicrobiia > Acidimicrobiales > Aldehydirespiratoraceae > Aldehydirespirator. Next base: position 5,855 of record CBDCMW010000001.1, read on the forward strand.
CCTCACCCCGGTGAGCGAAGTTCCGGCTACCACAAGTCCCTCACCCCAGTGAGCGAAGTCCCGGCCAGCACACCGTCTCAACGGCGGTCCTCGGCTCGCTGCAAGCGCGCTCAGCGGTCATTGAGCCCGAACTTCGTCTTGAGCACCTGATGGAACCGGCGGGTCCCGAAGGTGACCAGGCGAGCCGGATGGGGCGACGAGGAACACACCACGACATCGTGCTGGTCGAGCCCGGCCAGCCGGCGGCCGTCCACCGACAGCACCGCTCCCCGGTCCGAGAGGACCTCGAGCTGCACCCTGGTGTCGGCCGCCACCACCATGGAGCGGTCGAAGAGCATGTGGGGCGAGACCGGCGTGAGCAGCAGCGCCCGATGGGTCGGGTCGATCACAGGCCCTCGGGCCGACAGGGCATAAGCGGTGGAGCCGGTCGGGGTGGACACGATGAAGCCGTCGGCCGCGTAGGTGGTGAAGTGCTCACCGTCGAACGAGACACCCAGGCGCAAGGCGTAGGAGGCCGCGGGCCGCTCCACGACGGCCTCGTTCAGAGCAAGACACTGCTGCCGGACCGGATCCGCGCCGGCAGCCGCGGCTGTGAACTCCACGGTGAGCAGCATTCGATCCTCGATGCCGTGGTCGCCGGCCAGCACCCGGTCGATGGCGGAGTGGGCGTCGGCGGGCGCCACCTCGGTGAGGTAGCCCATGCGGCCGAAGTTGACGCCGAGGATCGGCACGCCCGCCTCGCCGACCAGCTCGACGGCCCGCAGCATCGATCCGTCCCCGCCGAGGGTCACCACCGCGTCCAGGCCTTCCGCGAAGCGCTCCGGATCTACCTCCAGATGCGAGCACGACGCCGCGGCCGCCTCCTCGGGCGGCATGCGGACTTCATGGCCCTCTCCGGTGAGCCAGAGCGACAGGTCGCGGGCCGCGGCTGCAGCCTCTCGTCGTCCCTGATGAACGATCAGACCGACGATCGCCATCGAGCTCACGCTCCCCTGACGCGAACCGCGTCGGCCACAGCCCGGTCGGCGGCGGCGCCCGGGTCGGACAAGCCGCGGGCGCGGTTGCGCGCATCGGCGTGCAGCAGGAACTCCACATTGCCCTCGGCGCCGGTCACAGGCGAGACCATGACCCCCATGATGGCGGCTCCCGCGCCCACAATTGCACCCCACGCCCCGAGCAGCGCCTGCCGCCACACATCGGGGTCGCGGATCACGCCGCGGCCGCGGTCGGCCTCGACCCGGCCCGCCTCGAACTGAGGCTTCACCAAGACGACCATGTCGGCGGTCGCGATCCTGCAGAGATCGGCCGCGATCAGGCGCAGCGAGATGAACGAGACGTCGGCCACCACCAGCGGGGCCGGTCCGCCGATGGCGGCCACGTCGACGCCACGCACGTCGGTGCGTTCGAACGATGACACTCGCGGGTCGGCCCGCAGACGCTCGTGAAGCTGGTTGCGGCCCACGTCGATGGCGGCCACCGCCACCGCGCCGTGCTGCAGCAGGCAGTCGGTGAAGCCGCCGGTCGACGCCCCGACGTCGATGGCCCGGCGACCAGCCACGGAGAGGCCGAAGCGGTCCAGGGCGGCTTCGAGCTTGTGCCCGCCCCTGGACACATAGCGGGGCGGGTCGCCCGCCACCACGACGGGCTCGCCCGGGTGAACCAGGCGCGACGGCTTGACCACCGCCGATCCGCCCACTGTCACGCGCCGGTTCTCTATGAGCCTCTGGGCCTCGGTGCGGCTGTTGGCCATGCCGCGGCGCACCATCTCGGCGTCGAGCCGGTGGCGCCTTCCGGTCACAGCGGCGGGCCCAGAGGCCGAGCGGACAGGCCGCGATTCATGAGGAATCACCAAAGGCGCCGAGCGAGGCCGTGGCCCGAGCGGCCCGTGAGCGCAGCGAACAAGAGCGGGAAACACCACGCCACACCGCGAGATGCTCGGAACTCAAGTGCGCTCGCTCTCAGCCCGCGCTGGCGGACTGGCGATCAAGCCAGCCGAGAGTGAACGCGTTCCACTCCTCGGCCATCTCGTGGAAGGCGATGTGGCTGGAGTGGGGGCCGCGGAACACGTGCATGGCCGAGCCGACTATGGCTCGCTGCACCTCCAGGCCGTAGCGGGTCGGCACCTGCCAGTCCACCTCACCCGAGGTGATGAGAGTGGGGACCGCGATGGATCCGAGGCGATCGAGTGCGTCGTGGGTCTTGTCGGCGTGGAAGTGGCCGAGCATCCCCGCCTTGGAGGGGGGATGCGGATTCTCGAGAATGAAGCCGCGCTCGAACGCCTCCACGTCGGCGGGCTGGTCGTTGATGAACGTCGGGCTGGCCACCCACAGCAGGGCGGTGCGTATGTAGCCCGCGAAGTCGTCGTGGAGGATGTATGTCTCGTTGGTGTCGATCATGCGAATGAACCACTCGTCGGAGCGCCCCCAGGTGCAGTGCAGCTGCAGGGTCGCCACCTTGTCGGGGTGGTTGACTGCGAGCTCCTGGGCGGTGGCCGAGCCGAGGGACAGACCCGAGACATGGGCCCGTTCCACGCCGAGGCAGTCGAGCAGCGCGGCCGCGTCGTCGGCGAGGATGCGCATCGAGTAGTCGCTCACATCGGTCGGATGGGTGGACTGGCCCGTGCCCCGGTTGTCGTAGGTGATGACCGTGTAGTTGTGCCGGTAGGCCTCCACCTGGCCGGCCCATGTCGAATGGTCGGCGCCGGTTCCCATGATGAGCAGCAGGGGTTCGCCGGTTCCCTCGACCTCGTAGTACACGTCGATTCCGGTGGGCAAGTCGGCGAATGGCATGGCGTCCCCTTGAGATCTCGGTTAGCTGGCAGGGGCCGGTTCACCCGCGTCAGCGGCTGAGGTGGCTGAGCTGGTCGGCGGCTGTCTTCCAGACACGCCTGCAGCCGACTCGAAGCACGCGCCAACTCGAAGCGCCATCTCCTCGTCGAACGGCGCGGCTGCTATCTGCAGGCCGATGGGCAGACCGTCGCGGTCGAAGCCCGCGGGCACTGACAGCGCGGGCAGGCCCGAGAGGTTGAACGGGCCGGTGGTGCGCACGTAGGCCAACACCACCGGCTCGGTGGACGGGCCGAAGCACAGGTCGTCCACGCCCTTGGGCGCCGCCGTGGCGGGCAGGGTCGGGGTGAGCAGCGCATCCAATCGGTTGTGCACGAAGACGCCGCGCAGGGCCTCGGCTATCGCCCGGCGGGCCTCCAACGCCTTGAAGTAGTGCTCAGGTTCCAGCATCAGGCCCGCCACCAGCAGCGACCTGATCGCGGGGTCGATCTGGTCGGGGCAGCGGCGCAGGAACTGGCGGTGGTACGCGGCGGCCTCGGGGGCGACGATCCCGAACTCGGCGGTCAGGCCGTGCTCCAGTTCGGGCACCTCCACCCCGACCATGGCCGCGCCGTGAAAGCCGAGAAGCTCGGCCGCGGCCGCGAAGGTCTCGGCGACGTCCGGCTGCATGGGATCTAGCGGCGCGCCGCTCAGCACCCCGATTCTCAGCCCGTCGACTCCCCGGTCCAAGCCGCGCGAATACACCGGAACGGTCCGGGAGGAGGCCGAGGGGTCCATCGGATCGGGGCCGGCGAGGACTTCCAGCGCGGCGGCACAGCCCTCCACGGTGGCCGTCAAGGGACCCAGGTGGTCGAGCGACCACGCCAGCGCGGCCACCCCGGCGCGCGACACGCGCCCGTAGGTCGCCTTGAGGCCCACGGTGCCGCACAGCGACGCCGGGATGCGGATCGAGCCGCCCGTGTCGCTGCCGATGGCCATCGGCACGATCCCGGCCGCAACCGCCGCGGCCGACCCGCCGCTGGATCCGCCGGGGATCCGGCTGAGGTCCCAGGGGTTGGAGGCCGGCACGCTGTAGACGCCGCAGGCCAGCTCGTGGGTCGTCGTCTTGCCCACGATGACCGCACCGCCGCGGCGCAGGCGCCCAACCAGGGTGGCGTCGGTCGCGGCCGGGGCCGATCCGTAGGCGGGAGAGCCGCAACGGGTGGGCAGGCCGGCCACGTCGACGATGTCCTTGATCCCCACCGGCACACCCATGAGGGGACCGAGGTCGCGTCCCGCCGCGATCGCCTCATCGGCCCGGTCGGCGGCCTCGATGGCACCGTCGGGATCCATCACCACGAAGGCGGAGAGCTCGCCGTCGAGCGCGGCTGCTGCCGCCAGGCTCGTCTCAGTGAGCTCGCGGCTGGTGACGCGACCCGAGCGCAGCGCCCTGGCAGCCTCTGGGATGGTCGTCACGTCTGGTTCCGCGCGTCCTAGGCGGCGCCGGCATCGGCCGGCCAGCTCGGATCGAAGGCGGTGGGGTCCAGCGCACCCCTGCCCGACAGCAGGGCGTCGAGGCTCGCGCTCTGCTCGACCCACTCGGCCAGGTCGGCCCCGATGGCTGCCGGATCGAACACTTCGTGGTCGAGACCGAGGGCGCGCAGTCGAGCCGCCGTCGCCTCCACCGGATTGCAGCTGGCGCCGTCACTCACGGCCGGCACCGATCACCGCGATCACGTCCACTTCCATCTTGAGGCCGGGCAGGCCGAGGGACGCGGCCTGACACGCCGTGACGGCCGGGAACGGGCGACCCGCGAACACCTCGCGGCGAACCTCGATCTCCTCGGCGATCTCGCGCACGTCCTGCATGAAGTAGGTGATCTTCACCACGTCGACGATGGAGCTGCCCGACGCGGCCAGCACGCTGGCGATGTTGGCCCACACCTGCCGGGCCTGCTCGGCGACGGTGGTGCCCACCACCTCGCCGTCTGCGTCGAGGGCCACCTGGCCGGCCAGGTAGAGCGTGTCACCGGCCCGCACCGCGTAGGAGTAGGGCTCCGGCGGCGGGCACAGCCCCGGCACGTCCACCACGGAATCGAGCGGCACGGCGGACCAATATAGGCTGCCGCACTGCCAGCATCCGTACCGGCTCCGGCCGGGCCCCAGGCTGGCGCACTCCGTCCGGAAGGCCGCCGATGCCCACGATCAACGACAACGGGGTCGAACTCTGGTACCAGTTCAGCGGCGAGGGCGAGACCGTCGTCCAGATCGGCGGCGCGGTCAGCGCCCACGAGGGCTACGCCACGATCACGCCCGGACTGTCGCAGCGCTACCGGGTGCTCGACTACGACCACCGCGGCTACGGCAGCAGCGACCGCCCCGCCCAGCGCTACACGCTCGACACCTGGAGCGACGACCTGGCCGGACTAATGGCCGCGCTGGGACTTGAGCGGGCCCACATCCACGGCGGATCGATGGGAAGCTTCATCGCCGTCAACTTCGCGGCCCGCTACCCCCGCAAGGTTGACAAGCTGATCCTCGGAGCCGGCGCCGTGGGGCGATGCGACCGCATGGGGGTGCTCCAGTTCCGGGTCTGGCAGAGCCTGGCCCGGGCCTACGGCGTGGCGTCTCGGGAGCTGGCCGAGCAAATGCTCACTCACGCCTTCTCGCGCGCCTACCTCGACGGTCCCGAGGGGGGCGACCAGGCCCTGGCCCAGATGCAGGACGTGACCGCCCGCAACGTGGGCACCGACGTGTTCATCGACGCCTGCCAGGCCATGATCGACACCGACGTCACCGACCGGCTCAGCGAGGTGACGGCGCCGACCCTGGTGATGGTCGGATCTGACGACGTCCTCACGCCTCTGGACGCGGGGCCGGGCGGGGCCGGCGCCCGCTATGTGGCCGAGAACCTGCCCGACGCCCGGCTAGCCGTCTTCGAGGGCAGCGGTCACGGCCACTACATAGAGCAGCAGGAGGAGTCGCTGGCCGCGATCCTGGACTTTCTGGCCGAGTGACCGTCCGCCCTCGAACGCCCCAGAGGCACGAGCCGGCCGCTAACCTCGCCGGCCATGGGCGACCCCAGCGGAGATCACCAGCTGCTGGAGATCAACGGCAAGCGGCTGCTGCAGCGCCTGTGGGACCTGGCTGAGATCGGACCCATCAAGGGCGGCGGCAACAACCGGTTGGCGCTCACCGACGCCGACAAGGCCGGCCGCGACCTGGTGATCACATGGATGCGAGATTTGGGACTCGATGTGAGCATCGACACCATCGGCAACGTCGTGGCCACCCAGACCGATGTGGGCGATGGACCGCCGGTGATGATGGGCTCGCACATCGACACGGTCGCCACCGGCGGCAAATACGACGGCAACCTCGGGGTGCTGGCCGCGCTGGAGGTGATCGAAACGGTCATCGAGCGCGGCCTGGCTCTTCACCGGCCGCTGGCCGCCGCCTTCTTCACCAACGAGGAGGGCTCGCGCTTCCCGCCCGACATGATGGGCAGCCTCTGCTACACGGGCGGGCTCACCGTCGAGGAGGCCATGTCGGCCACCGACGCCGACGGGGTGACGGTGGGCGACGAGCTCCAGCGCATCGGCTACAGCGGTCCCATGCCGTGCCCGGGGCCCGTGCCATACGCCTTCGTCGAGCTCCACATCGAGCAGGGGCCGGTGCTGGAGCGCAACGGGGTGCGCATCGGGGCCGTGGAGGGCGTCCAGGGCATCTCCTGGACCGAGATCACTCTCACCGGCCAGTCCAACCACGCGGGCACGACTCCCATGAACATGCGCCGCGACGCCGGCCTGGCCGCGGGTGAGGTGGTGGTGGCCGTTCGCCGCATCGCCAGCGAGATGGGCGGCACCCAGGTGGGAACGGTCGGCGCGTTGCGGCTTCACCCCGACCTGGTGAACGTGGTGGCGGCCCGGGCGAAGCTGATCGTCGACCTGCGCAACACCGACGACGAGGACTTGCAGGCCGCCGAGCGGCGGCTGCTGGCCGAGCTCAAGCGGATCGCGGAGGCCGAGGGCGTGAGCGTCGACACCAAGTGGGTGGCCCGCTTCGAGCCGGTGGTATTCGATCCGCGGGTGGTGTCCCTGGTGGAGTCCACCGCGAAGTCGCTGGGCCTGTCGGTGCAGCGGATGCCGTCGGGGGCGGGCCACGACGCCCAGGTTCTGGCCGCGGTGTGCCCGGCCGGCATGGTGTTCGTGCCCAGCGTGAACGGCATCAGCCACAACCCCGCGGAGCACACCGAGCCCGACGACCTGGTGGTGGGCTCCAACGTGCTGCTGAACACGGTGGTGGCCCTGGCCACGGGCCACGTCTGAAGCCGCCGGTTATGACCAGACGGGCGACCTTCACTGGCTGGGGCAAGTGCGTGCCCCCGGTGAAGCTCACCAACGCCGACCTCGAACAGCTCCTCGACACCGACAACGACTGGATCGTGGAACGCACCGGCATCCACGAGCGGGGCATCTCCCACGTCGAGACCACCGACCTGGCCGAGGTGGCGGCCCGAAGGGCGCTGGCCGCGGCCGGCCTGGAGGCCACCGACATCGACATGCTCATCATGGCGACGGTCACGCCCGAGATCACCTGCCCCAGCAACGCCTGCTTCCTGCAGGAGCGCCTGGGCGCGGTCAACGCGGCCGCCTTCGACCTCAACGCGGCGTGCAGCGGGTGGATCTACGGCACCGCAACCGCGTCGTCGATGATCAGCGCCGGCATCGCCGAGCGAGTGCTGCTCGTGGGGGCCGAGAAGCTGCACTGGGTGATGGACTACTGGGACCGCGCCACCTGCATCCTGTTCGGCGACGGGGCGGGCGCGGCCGTGCTGGAGCCGTCGGAGGACGGCGACGGCGTGCTCGCCGCCGACCTCGGCGCCGACGGCGTGGCCGGGTGGACCATGGTGTTCCCGACCCTCGGCACCAGGGGCCGGTTGAGCCAGATCCGCGATCCCTTCGTGCATCGCCTGCACTTTGACGGCCAGGCCGTGTTCAAGATCGCGGTCCGCGGCATCGAGGGCTCGGTGCGCCGGGCGCTGGACCGGTCGGGTCTGACCCTGGCGGACGTCGATGCTGTGATTCCCCATCAGGCCAACGAGCGCATCATCTCGGCCGCGGCCCGCCGCCTCGGGATCGATCTTGACCGCGTCATGGTCAACATCGCCACGCACGGCAACTCCGCGGCGGCGTCGGTGCCGATGGCGCTTACCGACGCCCTGGACGCGGGGATGATCGGGCCGGGCTCCATAGTGGTGCAGACCGCCTTCGGCGGTGGCGTCACCTGGGGGTCCACTGTCACGCGCTGGGGCGAGCGGGTGGAGCCTCTTGGTAGCTGCGATGCCGAGCTGTCCCCGTGCGACGAGACGGTCTTCGACCTGCTGGCAGCCAACCGGGACTTCTACGCCCCACTGCACCCTGACGCCACCGGCGACCCGGCTCCCCGCCAGGACACCGGCGAGCTCGGTATCGAGACCTACCCCGAGTTCGTGCTCATGCCCGAGGAGTTCGGCGACGAGGACTGAATGACCACCTCACTGGAGAAAGGGGTAATCGGTCATGGCTGAATGGCTTGGTATTGACCACCTAGTGGAGCTCTCCGGGGGAGAGGCGGTCGCGGGGTTCTTCACCCCGCTGATCATCTTCGCCGTGTTCTTTGTGTTGCAGCTGATCCTGCCCGCAAGGCGGGTGCCCGGCTACGTCAAGGATCCCGAGACCGGCGAGCCCCGCAACTACCGGCTGAACGGCCTTCTGGTGTTCGTGATCGCGCAGCTCGTGTGGGCTTTCGAGCTCACCGGCATGCCCCGTGACTGGTTCTACCGGTCGTCGATCTGGGCGGTGATCGGGGGCACGGTGTACCACCACCAACGCTTTGGCGAAGACTCCAATCCGGGCGTCTGACGGGCACCGGTGCCCTTCCAGCGGGGTGGAGGTGAGGGGACTCGAACCCCTGGCCTCCTCGATGCGACCGAGGCGCTCTAGCCAACTGAGCTACACCCCCGCGGGAGCGGCGAGTCTAGCGGCGCGGCACCCGGCTTCGGCGCGCTCCCGTCGTGAAGCACGCGGGACGCTGGCACGGGTAAACGTAGGCTGCGTGGCGTGTCGAGAGTGATGGTCCGATGACTCGACGGATCGCCATCGCCGGATGGTTCGGCTCCGACAATCTCGGTGATGAGCTGATCCTGGCGTCCCTGGTGAAGGCCCTAAGGGCCCGGGGCGCCGAGCCCGTCGCCATCACCATCGACGCGGCCCGCACCGGCCGTGACCACGGGATCGAAACGGTCACCCATCGCAACCCCAGCCAGTCGCCGGCCCTGCGCCGATTCCTGCGCGACGTAGACGGGATGGCGATCGCCGGTGGGGTGATCCAGTCGGAGACGTCGCCGTGGAACATCCCCTTCCACACGTCGCGCCTTCGGGCCGCGGGTTCCCGAAGCCTCGTGGCTGCGGTGGGCATGGGGGTCGGGCGGGTCCACGGCCCGCTCGGGCGGGGCTTGAGCCGCCGGTCGCTGCGACGGCTTCGCCGCATCGTGGTGCGCGATGCCGACTCGGCCCGACGGCTTCGTCACCTGGGTCTGAACGATGTGGTCGTAGGCGTCGACCCCGTCATCGCGCTCGACCCTCCACCCCCCGAGCCGGAAGACACCATGTGCGTGATCCTGCGGCCGGTCAACCGGCGCGGCCTGCGAACGGCCGCGGGCAAGGCCGAGAAGATGAGGCCGGATCCGTTGGCGCGCGACCGGATCGCCCGCTCGATCGAGGCGGCCGCGGCCGCCACCGGCCTCGTGCCCCGCTTCGTGGCCTTCCAGGCCAGCCGGGACGGTCCGCTGCACACCGATCTGGCCAGCCGCCTCGCGGCGCCGGCCGAGGTGGTGACCCCGGACCTGCACACTGTCCTGCGCGAGGTGGGGCGCAGCCGACTGGTCGTGACCATGCGCTACCACGGTGCTGTGGCCGCGCTGTTGCAAGGTCGCCCCGCCGTCCTGGTCGATGACTCCCCGAAGATGGCGTCGCTGGCGGGCGAGGCGGGCGGATGGGCCCCGCGGCTGGATCTCGACCAGCTCGAGGCCGGGCAGCTCACCGTCGCGGTCTCGGACGCGCTGACCGCTCAAAGCCGGGCGTCGGACGCCCTGGCCGAGCTGCGGGGTCGCCTGTCTGCCAACGATGCCGCCCTCGACGAGTTGGCCGCAGTTGGAAGCTGAGCACCCGCCCTCGTCGGCCCGCCTTCAACGGGTCGCGCCCATCATGCGGGGCGTCTATCTGGCCGGGCTCGCCGCCGCGCTGGTGTGGTTGGTCGCGACCCGCGGCGGCGAGGCCGCAGACCTGCTTCAAGACGCTCGGGGGCTGCTGATCGCGGCGGCGCTGGCCGCGACCTTCGTCCTCATCGGCTTGATGGCGCGATTCTGGAGACTGAGCCTCCGGATGCTGGGCCACGAAGCATCCCTGTGGGAGGCGGCGCTGGCAACCGGGCGGGCCCTGCCCGCTCGCTACATCCCCGGAGGGGTGACCTTCCCGGCCGCCCGGATCGCCCTGCTGCGGGCCCGCGGCTTCGCAGTGGCGCCGCTCACGGTGACCGCGGTGCTGGAGATGGTGGTTCGTCCGGCCGTGGCGCTCACGCTGGGTATAGCGCTGCTGGCGGTGTCGGGCGGCGTTCCGGGCAGCCTGGCATGGGCCGCAGTCGCGGTGGCGGTGGCGGTGACCGCCACCTCGCCTGCGGCCGGAGGCCGGGTCCTCACCCGGCTGGCGGCGCGGCGTGGCGTGAGCCTCGCGATCACTTGGAGTGGCTATGCGCGGCTCGCGATGGCGGAATGCGCCTACTGGGCATGGGCGGCGGCCACCTTCGTGCTCTACCTGCGGGCCTTTCCCGCGGCTGACGGTTTCGGGGCCCTGCACTTGGCGGGGGCGTTCATGGTGGCATGGGCTCTCGGGTTCCTCGCCGTCTTCGCGCCTCAGGGCCTCGGCGTGGCTGAGATCAGCCTGGTCGGCCTGCTGGCGGCCGGCGACGACGGCACCGGCATCGTCCTCGCCGTCCTCTTCGGCGGCTACCGGCTCCTGCTGGCCGCTCGTGACGTGCTCGCGGCCAGCGCGGCGGAGATCATCTCCAGGCGTCGAGCTCAGCGAGGATCTGGACCGTCGGGCTGAACTCCGGCAGGCGACGCGGCCGCCGATAACGCTCCGGGTCGCTCAGGAACTCCTCGACGATGTGGCGGTCGTAATGGCTGAGCACGATGTTCTCGCCCAGGCCGTCGGGCCGTTCGGTGCAGTCGCGCCACAGCAGCGTGGGCACTCCGATCAGCGCGCACTCCTCCTGGATCGAGCCGCCGTCGGTGATCACGAACGGGGCGGACGAGACCATGGCCAGGAACTCCCCTCGCGGTCTGAGCGGCACCAGTTCCACGTCGGCCGCCTCCAGCCGCTGCCGCGCGTCACCGGCCAGGGCACGCTCGGTGTGCCCGTGCATCACCCAGCGGACCGGCGTGGACTCCGCCAGAGCCTCAACGGCATCGACCAGGGCCTCCCGCCTGTCCCGCCGGTGGACGTTCTCCACGATGTGCATGGTGACGATCACCGGAGCGGCCGGTCCCC